>NZ_JBEPOT010000001.1:937500-944761 GCF_040546905.1 Bradyrhizobium sp. S3.3.6
CACTACTAACGGAGTCTCTGTTGATGTCCTTTCCTCCAGGTACTTAGATGTTTCAGTTCCCTGGGTTTGCTTGAAACCTCCTATGTATTCAGAAGTCTCATACCTTCTCTTGATAACCGGAAATCCAAAACCTCTTCGATCGAAATCTAAAGGTCAGGAATCTTCCATTATCTGGTCGAACCCCACACCGCAGTCTTTCGACTGAGGTCTTGGAGTTCCGGCTATCGAAGGTGGGTTTCCCCATTCGGAAATCCGCGGATCAAAGCTTCTTCGCAGCTCCCCACGGCTTATCGCAGCGTAGCACGTCCTTCTTCGCCTCTCAGCGCCAAGGCATCCACCGAACACCCTTAAGGCACTTGATTGCTCTCATTATCAATGTCCACACACTCGGCAGAATGTTGTCTGCAGAATTGCCAAGAAACCTAAGCCTCTAAGGCACGCGCCCTCGATGAACGCTATCTGCAGCCGGACAATGATTAGAAAGACCAGCTTGCTTCGTAAGATCGTTCCGATAGCGAGGCGGTCAAGCTTCGCTAAAAGGATCATTTACAACTCGCATGTCCTTCAGACGCGACCTTGTGGGCCACACTGAAAGGCGCGCGAGCGCCGAAATGATCCGGAGATAATGAAGTCTCGCGCAGAAACCTTCTGCACGATCCAACTCGGATCGATCTCCTCTTTACGATGTCAGAAATCACGCAACCTGCTGTCTATCCAGACTAGCAGGATGCGAAGTGATGTTTCGCGGACGATTTAGGTACACAATTTGTCGGCAATCAAACCATCTGGTGGAGCCAGACGGGATCGAACCGACGACCTCATGCTTGCAAAGCACGCGCTCTCCCAGCTGAGCTATGGCCCCGTAACCAGAAGACGAATGCTTACCCGATGAGTGTGGTGGGCCTGGGAAGACTTGAACTTCCGACCTCACGCTTATCAAGCGCGCGCTCTAACCAACTGAGCTACAAGCCCCTAACGCATATCCCGTCAAGGACCAGGGATCCTGCGCATACAGGCCCAGCGCGTGTTCGTCCGCGAAGAAAGAGAAACGTAGACGGCGAAATCCCGCCAATGCAGCTCAACGATCCTGACGACCGTTGGCCACTGATGTTTCTAAAACGGTTCGATAGAAGCAAGCTTCTGAAGAACCATCCTTAGAAAGGAGGTGATCCAGCCGCAGGTTCCCCTACGGCTACCTTGTTACGACTTCACCCCAGTCGCTGACCCTACCGTGGCCGGCTGCCTCCATTGCTGGTTAGCGCACCGTCTTCAGGTAAAACCAACTCCCATGGTGTGACGGGCGGTGTGTACAAGGCCCGGGAACGTATTCACCGTGGCGTGCTGATCCACGATTACTAGCGATTCCAACTTCATGGGCTCGAGTTGCAGAGCCCAATCCGAACTGAGACGGCTTTTTGAGATTTGCGAAGGGTTGCCCCTTAGCGTCCCATTGTCACCGCCATTGTAGCACGTGTGTAGCCCAGCCCGTAAGGGCCATGAGGACTTGACGTCATCCCCACCTTCCTCGCGGCTTATCACCGGCAGTCTCCTTAGAGTGCTCAACTAAATGGTAGCAACTAAGGACGGGGGTTGCGCTCGTTGCGGGACTTAACCCAACATCTCACGACACGAGCTGACGACAGCCATGCAGCACCTGTGCTCCAGGCTCCGAAGAGAAGGTCACATCTCTGCGACCGGTCCTGGACATGTCAAGGGCTGGTAAGGTTCTGCGCGTTGCGTCGAATTAAACCACATGCTCCACCGCTTGTGCGGGCCCCCGTCAATTCCTTTGAGTTTTAATCTTGCGACCGTACTCCCCAGGCGGAATGCTTAAAGCGTTAGCTGCGCCACTAGTGAGTAAACCCACTAACGGCTGGCATTCATCGTTTACGGCGTGGACTACCAGGGTATCTAATCCTGTTTGCTCCCCACGCTTTCGTGCCTCAGCGTCAGTACCGGGCCAGTGAGCCGCCTTCGCCACTGGTGTTCTTGCGAATATCTACGAATTTCACCTCTACACTCGCAGTTCCACTCACCTCTCCCGGACTCAAGATCTTCAGTATCAAAGGCAGTTCTGGAGTTGAGCTCCAGGATTTCACCCCTGACTTAAAAACCCGCCTACGCACCCTTTACGCCCAGTGATTCCGAGCAACGCTAGCCCCCTTCGTATTACCGCGGCTGCTGGCACGAAGTTAGCCGGGGCTTATTCTTGCGGTACCGTCATTATCTTCCCGCACAAAAGAGCTTTACAACCCTAGGGCCTTCATCACTCACGCGGCATGGCTGGATCAGGGTTGCCCCCATTGTCCAATATTCCCCACTGCTGCCTCCCGTAGGAGTTTGGGCCGTGTCTCAGTCCCAATGTGGCTGATCATCCTCTCAGACCAGCTACTGATCGTCGCCTTGGTAGGCCATTACCCTACCAACTAGCTAATCAGACGCGGGCCAATCTTTCGGCGATAAATCTTTCCCCGTAAGGGCTTATCCGGTATTAGCACAAGTTTCCCTGTGTTGTTCCGAACCAAAAGGTATGTTCCCACGCGTTACTCACCCGTCTGCCGCTGACGTATTGCTACGCCCGCTCGACTTGCATGTGTTAAGCCTGCCGCCAGCGTTCGCTCTGAGCCAGGATCAAACTCTCAAGTTGGACTTGAACTTTGAACCGGCTGATCACAACGTTTGACGAGGTCCCACCATTTTTCATCGACCGAAATCGACGAGCTGCCTGCGATTCACATCGCGGGCAACGATGGTGTACCTTTGAAACGTGTACCGCCGAAGTCTTTCGTCCGGTCCCGATCAGAAAAGCCGAAGCTTTTCAGATGCGAGACCCGCAAGGACTCCGCCGTCCACGTTTCTCTTTCTTCATCTTCACTTGTCAAACAGCCCGGGACCAGGAGGCCCCAACCTTCCAGAGTGGAAGGGTTCCGACACCCTTACCGACGACGAATGAACTCCAACCGATTTGTGTCGGCTGTTGTGCACTCAACAAGGTGAGGAGCATCAGTGGCGCGTTCGCTCGCCTTGGTCAGTGACCCGGCGGCGCCGCGCTCAGTGGTCGGGTTATAGGCCCCCCCGCCCGGGATTGTCAACGCCCATCGTCAACAAATCGTCGCACAGCGGATCGTCAAAAATAATCCAGCGATTCCAGTCGATTAGAAGACCGTGGAAGCGGTGGGGCGAAGTCGCTCGGCAAAAAATCTGAAAAAAGTTTGGCCCCCGAGGGGCTCGGAAGCGGCTCGGGAGATGCTCCGGACGGGGCCCCCGGTAGAAACGCCGCAAGCAGCTTGCGGCGCCCCTCGGCGCAAGGCCCCTGCGCCCGGCCGTTCAGGAAACTTTTTCCGTATTAGGCGCCGTACTAGAGCCACAATCCCGCGGCGTTCTGATAAGAGACAAGCTTGAATCGCGGGATGCCAGTGGGGGCTGCCGGCGATTTTCATGGGGTCCAGAGAAGGCGATCTGATGATGACGCAGCCTTCTTCGGACATTCGAAAGACATCGAGAGATCTTCACCTGCCTTGCTGTTCGTAATTTCGGCCGGGCCCTGATCGGGGCCTACTGAGCGCGAGCACCTGTGCGGCACGGCTTTTTCCGCGATCCCCCCGCAAGAGGGCGACCAGGGAGAGGTTCGAGGCGAAGGGTCTCGGGTCGTTGATTTGGGGACTTGGATTGGGGGACTTGGGTTGAACCAGAGGACGTCGCGCGGCGCTTATGGGCGTGAGACCGGGATCATCGATCTCGGCCACGAGCCGCCGTTGTCCGTCGACGGTTCCGAGGCCGCGGTCATCGATCGCCGTCGCGTCTCGGTGCAATGGTTCAGCGGCACAATTCTGACCGGACTCTGCGGCGCAGCCCTGATCGGCGGCGCCGTTTTCGCATCTCTCGACGGCGAAATGACCTTCGCCAAGGTGCCGGAGCGGGTCGAAGGCGCGCTACGTGGTGCATTCGGAGCTGCCGATCGCGCCGCCACCCTGCACAAGAGCGACCGCCTGCCGCCGCCGAACGACTCCACCGCGTCTCGCAACATCGTGCGCGTCTCGACGGTCGCCCGCGTCGGCAACCGCGACGTGATGCGCGTGCGTCCCTTCATCCGGATCGCCGGCAATCTGTCGATGACGACGAGCGACCTGTCGGCGAAAATCCCGCCGTTCAACGCACAGCGCATGCTCACCGACGTCGGCTCCGATCCGAAAACCGCGACCGACGATCCGAACAATCCTGAAGCCGTCGAGCCCGACGCCGAGGTCTCTTTCGTCACCAAGGACCTCTCGCCGGTGCTGCCGAAGGCCAAGATTTCCGCGGTTGTGGCGCTCGACGACATCCTGATGCGGGTGCGCGATGCCGCCAATTGGCGCGGCAATGGCGGGGTCCGCTACGCGTCTCTTGCCAATGCCACCGCCGACATCGCCGGCGCAAGCGGCCCCTCCGACATGAAGATGGCCTACGCCACCGAAGTGTCGCCGTCCGATCCCTATGCCGGCTTCGAGACCCGCGTGGTGCCGGAAAACGTCACGCTGCTGCCGAAGACCAAGGAGCAGATCACCGGCGGCAATCCCAACGGCGAGCGCGTCCATTTGGTCAAGAAGGGCGACACAGTCGCGTCCGTCCTGCGCGACCTCGGCGCCACGGCTGACGAGATCAAATCAATTACTGCGACGCTCGGCCCCCGCGGCCGCGACGGCGGCCTGAAGGAGGGCGAGAAACTTCGCATCCTGATGGCGCCCGCAAGCCCCGGCGCCCGGCTGCAGCCCTATCGCGTCGTCGTCGCCAACGACACCATGGTCGAGGCGATCGCGGCGCTGTCCGATCTCGGCAAATACGTCGCGGTCGACGTCTCCAGCATGAACACCGTCGCGGACGCTGCGGCCAACGCCAACAGCGACGACGATGACGAAGATGACGGCAGCGGCGTGCGGCTCTACCAGAGCATTTACGAGACCGCGATGCGCAATAAAGTTCCGATGCCTGTCATCGACGACATGATCAAGATCTACTCCTACGACGTCGATTTCCAGCGCAAGGTGCAGCCGGGCGACTCGTTCGACGTGTTCTACGCCGGCGAGGACGAAGGCGTGACGGCGACCGACAAGAGCGAGGTGTTGTTCGCCTCGCTCACGGTCGGCGGCGAAACCAAGAAATACTACCGCTATCAGAGCCCCGACGACGGCGTCGTCGACTACTATGACGAGACCGGCAAGAGCGCGAAGAAATTCCTGGTTCGTAAGCCCGTCAACACCGCCATCATGCGCTCCGGCTTCGGCGGTCGCCGCCATCCGATCCTCGGCTATGTGAAGATGCACACCGGCGTCGATTGGGCCACCGCCTACGGCACGCCGATTTTCGCCGCCGGCAACGGCGTGATCGAAAAGGCCCAGCTCGAGGGCGGTTACGGCAAATACGTCCGTATCAAGCACAACAACGGCTACGAGACCGCCTACGGCCACATGTCGGCCTTCGCCAAGGGCATGGAGCCCGGCAAGAAGGTGCGGCAGGGCCAGGTCATCGGCTTCGTCGGCTCGACCGGCCAGTCGACCGGCCCCCACGTCCACTACGAAATTCTCGTCAACAGCCGCTTCGTCGACCCGATGCGCGTGAAGCTGCCGCGCGGCCGTTCGCTCGAAGGCCCGATGCTGTCAGGTTTCGAGAAGGAGCGCGACCGGCTCGACGGCATGATGAGTGGCCGGGGCGGCGCGATCGCCCGCATGTCGGATGCGACGGGTGGGCCGCTCCAGGTCACCAACCGGTAGCCCGCCCGATCGTCAGGGAACCGACCGAAGCCCCAGGCGTCGGCTTCAAAACCTTCCGTTCTGCATTCGATCTGGTTGGAACCCGCCGGGGTCCGGACTGGTTGGTTTCCCACGACAGGCAGGGGCTGAATGGAGGATGTCATGGACAATTGGACGAACGCAAAGCTGTGCGACGTCGCAAACCTGATCCTCGGCGCGTTCCTGTTCTTCTCGCCTTGGATGTTCGGTTTTGGCGCCGGAGCGGCCTCACAGAACGCATACATCGCGGGCATCGTGATTGCGATCCTGGCGATCGCGGCGCTGGCGGCCTTTGCGGTGTGGGAAGAGTGGCTGAATCTGATCGTCGGCCTTTGGACGCTTGTTGCACCTTGGGTGCTCGGCTTCCAGGGGGCCAAGACGGCAATGACCATCCACGTCGTGGTCGGCATCGCAGTCGCCGTGCTTGCCGCCATCGAGCTCTGGATCATGTCACAGAACCCGCCGCGGCTGACCGCAAGCCGCTAGCAGACTGCGCCCCGCCCGCCCACATGCGGGCGGGGCCACGATCGGAGCGGCGCTACGACAACGCAGCTGCGCGCACGATCACGAAGACGATTCCGATCGCCGTAAGACCAAACGAGACGGCCATGAGCGGCAGCAGGACGTCGATCGCGGCATCGGTGCCGTGAAGCGTTGCACCCCAAACCTTGAAGTCGCCGGCTTCCCAATCATGCAACGAGGGCTGCTGGAGATGGAGCTCATCGGACACCTGGCGCCTCCAGACCCGCGACAATATCCACGGAATCCCCGCCGCGACCAGGAACAACAGGCTGACAAACGCGAGCAACAGGCTGACATCGCTGCTGCGATCGAACAGTACCCAAGCCATCAGCGCGAACCAGGCGACAAGGCCGACGGCGGCACCGTAGATCTTTGGATGAAGCTCGTCGAAGGCAGGTCGGTTACGGGAGACAAGATCCTTGTTCATGGCGATACCCCACGCTCGCGGAATTCGCCGGGAACCCGTGGCAAATGCCTTTGCAGCCGACAGGAACAATCGGACGCGACGTCGGTCAACTCCGACGCCGGATTGGTGCGTCCAACGGCGAATCCATGTGGGGCAACCTGCGCCGGTCACAGCAGTTTCATTAAATATCACCAAGAGGAGGACAATCCATGCAGCGCCTCTCACGTGACGACGTGGTCAAGGCCGTTAGCAGAGCTGATGACGTCACGATTGCACAGATCATCGGAACCGGCGCGACAGTCGAGGAGCTTGCCGAGGCCCAGGCATGGCTCGCCAACGACGAGCCCATGATCAACGACCTCCGTCCGCTGGCGCAGGGCCGGGTGCGCGAGCTCGTGGATATCCTTTCGGAGCTCGAGCAGGAAGGCGACGAGGAAGGCCCGGCCGATCCCGGCTCTGCGTCCGCAGTCAGTTAGAGCGTTAGCCGATCAGGTTGCAAGTACCCTGCGGCCACGAAGTAGTTTGTGGATTCTGCGGGCGTGTAGGTGTCGACGATGCGACCAATAGC